>NZ_JBXTSN010000003.1:0-16627 GCF_057158775.1 Antribacter sp. NEAU-D49
TCAACGAACCCGAGACAGCCACCGGCATGAACCGGCACCACATCGAGCCCGCCAACGAGGAAAATAATTGGCATTGACTATCAAGCACACTGTTGAGTTCTCAAACAACCGACGCACACCGTCGCAGACCAGACCATGATTTGTGTCCGGCCCCCGTCCGGGGCAACCATTCAAACTTACCAGACCCGCCCCGCCGGACCAAATCCACCCATTCTCGCGAATGTCCGGAAAAGCGATCCCGCCGGCCGAAACCCGGCCCCACACCATAACAGAGCGCACAAGGCCCTCAGAAACTCTGGAGTGGGATCCAACCCCGGCGCGGCCACCCGATCACTCGGCTGTCCGTCGGCCTGTCGGGCTGACATCGAGAACAGTACACACGATCCCGCGCAGGCACCAAATCGGCTGACCGGCTCCCTCAGGCGGTCGCTCTCGACGCGTGCAGGAGGGCCTCGAGCACCTGGTCGACCGCCCCGTCGTCCGGCAGGTCGCTCACCTGGCCGTCCCCCACCTCGACGACGCGCCAGGCACCGTCCGCCCGCTGCGCTACGTCCGTGGTGACGAAACGGCACCCCAGGCGTAGGACCGCCGACCGCACCTGGGAGAGGTCCGGTGCCACATGGACGCCCGGGGCATCAGGGTGCGGGCCAACCACCACGGGCTCGCCATCAACCCACCAGACGCGCGCTTCGGCGGGCCGACCGTCACCGACCAGCTTCTCGAACCTCCGGACCACGATCCCGCCGGCGAAGTCTCGCCCCTGGAGCTCGACCATGCGGCCGATCACCATGGAAGCCCGGTCTGTGTCCGCAAGGTCCGGGACGAAGCAGGCCTCGTTCCACTCGTGCTTGCGCGACTTCACGTAGTCCTTGACCACGGCCGCCCCGCTGCCAAGAGGAGCGACAAGCGTGGCGACGTCAGCCAGGCTCGGCTCTCGGTCCGGCTCCCAGGGCACCCAGACGCTCTCCGGGGTGAGTTCGCTGAAGGCTCCGTACCAGCCGGGCAGCTCGTGAGCCGCCCGGAAGCGCTCGGGCGGCACCACCAGCGTCACGCCGCGCTCGGCCAGCGCCTCGGACAACCGCCCGTACGCCTCCACCGGGACCATCCAGCCGCGGTACCAGCAACGGCCAAGGTCCCGTGGCACCCGCCGCACGGCAGCACGTTCGTCACCTGCCACGAGTGCGTCGTGGTCCATGAGTCCCGTCGCGACGCCAGCCGCCGCGAGCACCGTGGCCTCGCGCACGAAGTGCGGGTCCACCGCACGCGGTTCGAGCGGGTCGCAGCAGAGGAGGAAACCACCGTCGTCGGGCACGGGCCGAACCTAGCGGAGCGGGCGGCGACCCGGCCAAAGGCCGGGGCGCCGCCCGCTCGTCACCCCGTGTCACTCGGACGCAGCGACCGCCAAGGTCTTCTTGCCCCGGCGGAGCACCGCGTACCGCCCGTGCAGCAGGTCATCGGCACCGAGCGTCGCCTCGTCGGACGTGACCTTGACGTTGTTGACGTAGGCCCCGCCCTCGGCGACCGCGCGCCGCGCCGCCGACCTCGAGTCCACCAGACCGGCGCCGACCATGAGGTCCACGACGAGGTCGCCGGCCTTGGCTGTGACCCGCGGCAGCTCGCTCACCGCTCCACGCAGGGTCACCTCGTCGAGCGACGTGAGCTCGCCCCGGCCGAAGAGCGCCTGACTCGCCGCCACGACCGCCTCGGTCGCCGCCGCACCGTGCACCAGCGTCGTCACCTCGCCCGCGAGCGCCTTCTGCGCCTCGCGGGCGAACGGCCGCTCGGCCACCTCCTTCTCGAGCGCCTCGATCTCCTCGGGCGTCCGGAAGGAGAAGACCTTCAGGTAGTTGACGACGTCGGCGTCCGCAGTGTTCAGCCAGAACTGGTAGAAGGCGTACGGGCTCGTCAGCTCGGGATCGAGCCAGACGGCCCCGCCCTCGGTCTTGCCGAACTTGGTGCCGTCCGCCTTGGTGATCAGCGGGGTCGTCAGGGCGTGGACGGACGTGCCCTCCGCCTTGCGGACGAGCTCGACGCCCGACAGCAGGTTGCCCCACTGGTCGCTGCCGCCCGTCTGGAGGGTGACGCCGTGCCGCAGGTGCAGCTCACGGAAGTCCATGCCCTGGAGGATCTGGTAGCTGAACTCGGTGAAGCTGATGCCGTCGTCCGAGTTGAGCCGCCGCGCGACCGTGTCCTTGGCGAGCATGGTGCCCAGGCGGTAGTGCTTGCCGACGTCGCGCAGGAACGCGATCGCTGAGAGCCCTGACGTCCAGTCGAGGTTGTTGACCATCGTGGCGCCGCCCGGCCCGTCGAACCTGAGCAGCGGCTGGATCTGGCGCCGGATGCGCTCGACCCATCCGGCCACGACCTCCGGCGCGTTGAGCGTGCGCTCCCCCGCCATCTTCGGGTCGCCGATGAGACCGGTCGCGCCGCCTACCAGGGCGATGGGCCGGTGCCCGGCGTCCTGCAGCCGCCGCATCGTCAGGATCTGCACGAGGTTGCCGATGTGCAGGCTGGGTGCCGTCGGGTCGAAGCCGCAGTAATAGGTGACAGGCCCCTCGTCCAGCGCGTTCCGCAGCGCGGCCTCGTCGGTGGTCTGCGCCACCAGGCCCCGCCAGTGCAGCTCGTCGAGGATGTGGGTCACCGTGTCACTCCTTGGTCTTGGTTCGCGGCCCGGCCGGGCCACACCCCTAGTCTGCCCGACGCCGGGGTGTCGTCTCCCGCGTTTTCCACACCCTGGTCGCCGCCGGGTCCCGGGCTGGGACAATGGGTCCTGCGCGGGAACGGTCCGCGGAGCCCCCTCTTCCCGACCCCGGAAGGCATCGTGACCCCGAAGATCTACGCCCTGCACGAGAACCCCGACTGGTTCGCCCCGTTCGCCGAGGCTTTCGCCGCCGAGGGCCTGCCCATGGAGGAGTGGCTGCTGGTCGAGGGGACGATGGACCTCGACGAGGCACCACCGGAGGGCATCTTCTGGTCGCGGATCAGCGCCTCCTCGCACACCCGTGAGCACACGCTGACGAAGGACTACGCGCGCGGCGTCCTGTCGTGGCTGGAGGCGCACGGCCGGCGTACCGTGAACGGCCGCCGGGTGCTCGAGCTGGAGATGAGCAAGGTGGACCAGCTCACGGCGCTCCGGGCCGCGGGGATCGCCACTCCGCGGACCGTCGCAGCAGTCGGACGGGACCAGGTCCTCAAGGCTGCCGAGGGCTTCCACGGACCGTTCGTGACCAAGCACAACCAGGGCGGCAAGGGCCTGGGCGTGCGGAAGTTCGACGCGGTCGAGGACCTGGCTGCCTACGTCGCCTCGGACGACTACGAGGAGCCTGTCGACGGCATCACGCTCGTCCAGGAGTACGTGGTCGCGGCCGACGGCGGGATCACGCGGGTCGAGATCGTCGGCGGCGAGATGATCTACGCGGTGCGTGGCGACACCGAGCGCGGCGGGTTCCAGCTGTGCCCGGCCGACGCCTGCGCGCTCGACCCTGCCACCGGCCGTCCGGTGCTCCCGCCGGGCGCCACGATCTCGATGGCGCCGGACGACGAGTGGAACCTGTTCTCGCTCCGCGACGGCTACGACGACCCGGTGGTGCGGCAGTACCTGGACTTCACGCGCCGCCACGGCATCGAGGTGGCGGGGATCGAGAACATCCGCACGGCCGACGGCCGCGTGCTCACCTACGACGTGAACACGAACACGAACTACAACAGCCTCGTCGAGGAGACCGCGGTGCGGTCCGGCCCTCGCGAGATCGCCCGCCTGCTGGGCCGGCTCCTGTGCGAGCGTTATCCCCACGCCTGACCGGTCTCGCTGACCAGTCGGCCGCAACAGGTCAGCGAGGACGGCGTGGGCTCACCGGGCGGTAGGCCGACACCGTCGGCTCGTCGACCAGCCACGACCGCCACGGGAACAGGTCCGCCCGTCCACCCTCGCCGCTCACGCCCACACGGGGCCCGGTGGCGACCGGGCCCCGCACACGGTCGACGGCCTGGTGCAGGACGAGCGGCCCTTCCGCGTCGGTCACGTCCGCGCCGTTCCAGGTCAGGTCGAGCGCGAGAGCCACGGTCAGCCGAGCAGGCCCGCGGGCGATCTGCCGGTCGCTGTCCACCACCCCGGACGCGAGGCGCCGTTCGCGGGCGAGCTCGACCCCGGCGGTGATCTCTCCCGCCCGGAGCAGCACGCCGGACGGCACACCGGCCGGGCCGCACACCACGTTGGCACAGTGGTGCAGCCCCAGGTGCCGGTAGACGTAGAGCCGCCCAGGCTCGCCGAACATCGTGGCGTTGCGGGAGGTACGCCCGCGGAACGCGTGCGACCCGGGATCGTTCGGCCCGTCGTACGCCTCGACCTCGGTGATGCGCAGCGTGACGTCGCCCTCGGGGGACCGCCGGGAGAGGTACGCGCCCAGCAGGTCCCGCGCGACGTCGTGCACCGGCCGCGCGTACCAGGCACGGCCGGGCACGAGCCAGGGGCTCGTCGGCTCGTGGCCGGCCCTCGTGCCGGTGAGATCCGCCATGTGACGCCTCCTTCAGGAAAGGAGGTTACCGAAACCGTCGAGCCCTACGTCAGCCCGCTCGCGGGTGGACTCCTGGGCGAAGTGCGCGGCCTCGTCGGTCATCCACCTCAGCCAGTGCTCTCGCGCGTCCGCCCCGTCGCGCTCCAGGCCGCGGCGGAGACGTTCGTCGTCGTCAGCCTCCACCCAGATCCTGTACGCACCGAGCGCGTCCACCTGGCGCGCGGCAGCGCCGCACCCTTCGACCACCAGGTGGGTCGCGGACGGCATGTCGTGCCACTCCGCCCAGTCGCCGGAGACCCAGTCATACCTCCGGTAGCGGACCGGGCGGCCCTCGACGAGCGGGTCCAGGACCCACCGGCGAAGGTTCTCCGCACCCCCGCCCGGCCCGGCGGCCCATCCCTCGTAGAGGTCGTCCATATGGACGACCGCTGCCTCGAGAGCGTCTGCGAGCTGGGCCGCGAGGGTCGTCTTGCCCGACCCCGCCGGGCCGTCGACACAGACGAGACGGGCGTCGGCGGCCCGGATCCGCTCCAGGATCTCGCCGAGGACGGACGGCGTGACGGTCACGGGGTCACCGTCACGGCTGTGCCCAGAAGCGGAACTCGGCGGAACGTTCCTTCGCCTGCTCGATCTGCTCGACGACACGGACCGGAGCAGTGCCTCCCACGGCGTCGCGGGAGGCGAGCGAGCCTTCGACGGTGAGCACGGTGCGGACCTCGGGCGTGAGGTGCTCGGAGATCCGCTCCAGGTCTGCGTCGGACAGGTCCCACAGCTCGATGCCGCGCTCCTCGCACTCGCGGACGCACGCGCCGGCGACCTCGTGCGCCACCCGGAAGGGCACACCCTGCCGGACGAGCCACTCCGCGATGTCCGTCGCGAGCGAGAAGCCCTGGGGGGCGAGGTCGGCCAGGCGCGCGGTGTCGAACGTCAGGGTCCGGACCATGCCGGTGAACGCCGGCAGGAGCACGGTGAGCGTCGCGACCTGGTCGAAGACGGGCTCCTTGTCCTCCTGGAGGTCCCGGTTGTACGCCAGCGGCAGACCCTTGAGCGTGGTCAGGAGCCCTGTGAGGTCGCCGATGACGCGGCCCGCCTTGCCCCGGGCGAGCTCCGCGATGTCGGGGTTCTTCTTCTGCGGCATGATGCTCGACCCGGTGGAGTACGCGTCGTCCAGCCGGACGAACCCGAACTCCTTCGTGTTCCAGAGGATGATCTCCTCCGCGAGCCGGGACAGGTCCACGCCGATCATGGCGGCGACGAACGCGAACTCCGCCACGACGTCGCGCGACGCCGTGCCGTCGATCGAGTTCTCGACCGGGCCGTCGAAACCGAGGTCGGCCGCGACGGCCGCCGGGTCCAGCCCGAGCGACGAGCCCGCGAGCGCCCCCGACCCGTACGGGGAGCGTGCGGCGCGCACGTCCCAGTCGAGGAAGCGGTCGACGTCGCGCAGGAGTGGCCACGCGTGGGCGAGGAGGTGGTGGGCGAGGAGCACCGGCTGGGCGTGCTGCAGGTGGGTCCGTCCTGGCATGGGCGCCTCGCCCGCTGCGACGGCCTGGGTGATGAGCTCGTCCACCAGGTCGAGCACCTGGGCGCCGATCACTCGGGCCTGGTCGCGCAGGTACATCCGCACGAGCGTGGCGATCTGGTCGTTGCGGGACCTCCCGGCGCGGAGCTTGCCGCCCAGCTCGGACCCTGCGCGCTCGATGAGCCCGCGTTCGAGGGCGGTGTGCACGTCCTCGTCGGCGAGCACCGGGAGGAAGGCTCCGGACTCGACGTCGGCAGCGAGGAGGTCGAGCGCCTCGTGCATCGCGGTGAGCTCGTCGTCCGTGAGCAGGCCGGCCGCGTGGAGGACCTTGGCATGGGCCTTGGACCCGGTGATGTCGTAGCTGGCGAGCTTCCAGTCGAAGTGCGTGGACTGGGAGAGCGCCGCGAGCTCGGGGGCGGGACCGCCCGCGAAGCGCCCTCCCCAGAGAGCGACCGGAGCCGAGGAGGCCGGGGCGGTGACGTCGTCGACGGGAGGCGTGGTCTTGTCGGACATGGTCACTTCACCCCGGCAGCGAGGTCGGCCGGGGTGGACAGGTCCACGCCGTTGCCGAACTTCACGTCGCGGGCCGCGGCGAGCTTGGCCGTGAGGCCGTAGATCTCGATGAAGCCCTTGGCCTGCGACTGGTCGAACGTGTCGCCCTCGTCGTAGGTGGCGAGGTTGAAGTCGTACAGGCTCTGCTCGGAGCGACGGCCCGTGACGGTCGCGCGCCCGCCGTGGAGCACCATGCGGATGTCGCCGGAGACGTAGCGCTGGGTGTCCTCGATGAACGTGTCGAGCGAGCGCTTGAGCGGGCTGAACCACATGCCGTCGTACACGAGCTCGGTCCATCGCTGCTCCACCTGGCGCTTGAACCGCGCCTGCTCACGCTCGAGCGTGACGTTCTCCAGCTCCTGGTGGGCGGCGATGAGCGCGATGGCGCCCGGGGCCTCGTAGATCTCGCGCGACTTGATGCCCACGAGGCGGTCCTCGACGATGTCGATGCGGCCGACGCCCTGCGCCCCCGCCCGGCGGTTCATCTCCTGCACGGCCTGGAGCGGGGTCACGGGCACGCCGTCGAGCGCCACGGGCACGCCCTGCTCGAACGTGATGACCACCTCGTCGGCGACGGGCGGGAACGTGGGGTCGTCCGTGTAGGAGTAGACATCCTTGGTGGGCTCGTTCCAGATGTCCTCGAGGTAGCCCGTCTCGACGGCACGTCCCCACAGGTTCTGGTCGATCGAGAACGGGTTCTTCTTCGTGGTGGCGATCGGCAGGTCGTGCTGCTCGGCGTACGCGATGGCCTTCTCGCGGGTGAGCGCCAGGTCGCGCACCGGGGCGATGGTCCGGAGCTCCGGGGCGAGCGACGTCGTGGCCACCTCGAAGCGGACCTGGTCGTTGCCCTTGCCGGTGCAGCCGTGCGCCACCGTGGTGGCCCCGAACTGTCGCGCGGCGCGCACCAGGTGCTTCACGATCACCGGGCGGGACAGGGCCGACACCAGCGGGTACCGGTCGAGGTACAGAGCGTTGGCCTTGAGGGCCGGCACGCAGTACTCGGCGGCGAACTCGTCGCGGGCGTCGGCGATGTAGGCCTCCACGGCGCCGCAGTCGAGGGCCCGCTGACGGATGAGGTTCATGTCCTCGCCACCCTGGCCCACGTCGACGGCCACGGCGACGACCTCCGCCCCCGTGGCCTCGCCGATCCAGCCGATGGCGACGGAGGTGTCCAGGCCGCCTGAGTAGGCGAGCACGACGCGTTCAGTCATGACGTTCTCTTTCGTGAAGGATGCTTGGGGTCGATTGTGGGCGCGGTTCAGGTGCTGAGCGCGAGGAACCGTTGCGCGAGCTCCTCGCCGCCCGCGGGGTCGCGGGCGATCACGAGGATGGTGTCGTCGCCGGCGATGCAGCCGAGCACGCCGGGGAAGACGGAGTGGTCGATCGCCGACGCGAGATAGTTCGCCGCGCCGGGCGGGGTGCGGAGGACCACGAGGTTGCCGGACGACTCCGCGGAGACCAGCATCTCCGCGCAGAGCCGGGCCAGGCGGGCCGCGACGTAGCCGGTGTCGGCGCCCACCTGGGGGCTGCGGTCGCCGCCCTCGCCGGGTACGGCGTACACGAGTGCGCCGGCGTCGTTGCGCACCTTCTCGGCGCGGAGCTCGATCAGGTCGCGCGACAGGGTGCCCTGGGTGACTGTGAGTCCCTCCTCGGCGAGCGCACGGGCGAGCTCGGCCTGCGAGTGGATGGCGCTGCGCCGGACGATCTCCACGATGCGGGCCTGCCGGGCCGCCTTGGTGGTGGGCACGTGGGTGCCCGACGACGCCAGGCTCGGGTCGAGCGCGACAGTCACCCCGGGCTCGGGGTAGCTCACGTCCGGTTCGCGGCTCATCTCTGCTCCACCAGCCAGGCCAGGAGCGCCTTCTGAGCGTGCAGGCGGTTCTCCGCCTCGTCCCAGACCGCGCTGCGTGGACCGTCGATCACGTCGGCGGTGATCTCCTTGCCCCGGTAGGCGGGCAGGCAGTGGAGGACGATCGCCTCGGGCGCGGCCTGGGCCAGGAGCTCCCCGTTCAGCTGGTAGGGCCAGAACGGCTTGGACCGTTCCTCCGCCTCCGCCTCGTCCCCCATCGACACCCACGTGTCCGTGGCGACCACGTCCGCACCCGCGACGGCGGCGGCCGCGTCGGTCGTGACCGTCACAGAGCCCCCGGTCTCGGCGGCGATCTCCTGGGCACGGGACACGACGGCCGGGTCGGGCAGATAGCCCTCCGGGCCGGCGACGCGGACGTGCAGGCCCGCCGTGACCCCGCCCAGCAGGTAGGAGTTCCCCATGTTGTTCGCCGCGTCGCCGACGTACGCGAGCGTGGTGCCCGCGAGCGCACCGACCCCGCCGCGCAGCTGCGCCACCGTGAGGAGGTCGGCGAGGATCTGGCACGGGTGGAAGTCGTCGGTGAGCGCGTTGATCACGGGCACCCGGGAGACGGAGGCCATCTCCTCGATACGGTCCTGGCCGTAGGTGCGCCAGACGATCGCGGACACCTGGCGGTCGAGGACCCGCGTGGTGTCGGCGACCGACTCCCGCACGCCGATCTGGGCGAGGTTCCCGTCCACGAGGAGCGGGAAGCCACCCAGCTCCGCGATGCCGGTCGCGAACGACACCTGGGTGCGCAGCGTCGGCTTGTCGGTGATGAAGGCGACGGCCTGCGGCCCGGCGAGCGGCCGGCGCACGAACCGGTCCTGGCGGAACGCGAGGCCGAGCTCGAGCACCTCGCGCTGCTCGGCGGGGGTCAGGTCGTCGTCGCGCAGGAAGTGTCGGGTGCTCACGGTGCGGGCTCCTCGGGGATCTGGACGGTGGCGAAGAACCGGGCCGCCTCGCGGGCCTGGTCCGCGGTCAGGATCAGTGGTGGTGCGAGGCGGATCGCGTCGGGCGCGACCGCGTTGACCACGAGGCCCGCCTCCAGCGCCGCCGCGGCCACCTGGGCTGCGACGGGACGCGTGAGCAGAACGGCCAGGAGCAGGCCACGACCGCGGACGCCGGCGACCAGAGGGTTGCCGCCGGCCTCGATCTCCTGCCGCAGCGTCTCCCCCACCTGCGCGACGTTCCCGAGGAGCCCGTCCCGCTCGATGACGCCGAGGGTCGCGAGAGCCGCGGCCGCGGCGACGGGGTTCCCCCCGAACGTGGTGCCGTGCTGCCCGCGTCCCAGCAGGGTCGCGGCACGCTCACCGTAGGCGATCACCGCACCGACGGGGAACCCGCCGCCGAGGCCCTTGGCGAGCGTGACGACGTCGGGCACGATGCCACCGCCCACCTCCGGCTGCTGGTAGGCGAACCACGATCCGGTCCGCCCGACGCCCGTCTGGACCTCGTCCAGGACGAGCAGCGCACCCGAGTCCTCGGTGAGGCGGCGCGCCAGCGCGAGGTAGCCCGGCGGCAGCGCCCGCACGCCGGCCTCGCCCTGGAGGGGTTCGACGACGAGCGCCGCGACCTCGCCGCGCTCGCGGACCGCCTCTCGCCCGAAGGCCGTCTCGAGGGCGTCGGTGTCACCGAACGGGAGGTGCTCCACCCCGCCGGGAAGCGGCTCGAACGGCTCGCGGTAGGCCTGCTTGTGGGTGAGGGCCAGCGCACCCATGGTGCGGCCGTGGAACGCACCCTCGAGTGCGAGCACCCGCGTGCGCCCGGTCCGGCGCGTCATCTTGAACGCCGCCTCGTTGGCCTCGGTGCCCGAGTTCGTGAAGAAGACGCGCGATCCCGCCGGCGCCTGCGCGAGGCGGAGCAGGGTCTCGGCCAGGCCGATCTGGGTGGGGGTGCCGAAGAAGTTGGAGACGTGCCCGAGGGTGCCGAGCTGGGCGCTGATCGCGGCGGTGAGCGTGGGGTGCGCATGACCGAGCGCGTTGACCGCGATACCGGCGAGCAGGTCGAGGTAGCGCCGCCCGTCGGCGTCCCAGACGTACGCGCCCTCGCCCCGGACCAGCACGCGCTGCGGCGACCCGAAGGTGTCCATCACGGAGCGGGAGTACCGCTCAGTCCAGGCAGCGCCGGAAAGGTCGCGGCTCTCGGCCTCGCCGGCCTGGGTGACGACTTCGCTCACGGGGCGACCTCCTGGGTGCGTGGGACGTCAGGATGGCCGACGCCTGGGGCGGTTCCGCGCGGGTCGGGCACCACCATGGTGCCGTTGCCGCGGGCGGTGAAGACCTCGAGCAGGACGCTGTGCGGCTGGCGGCCGTCGATGACCGTGGCCGAGGGAACACCGCCTGCCACCGCCCGGAGGCAGGCCTCCATCTTGGGGACCATGCCCGACTGGAGCGACGGGAGCAGGGTCGCGAGCTCGGTCGCGGTGATGCGTTCCACCAGCGACGACCGGTCGGGCCAGGACGTGTACAGGCCTTCCACGTCGGTCAGGACGATGAGCTTCCGCGCGCCGAGGGCGACCGCGAGCGCCGAGGCGGCTGTGTCCGCGTTGACGTTGAGGACCTGGGTGGGGTCGGCCACGTCCGGGGCGATGGTGGAGACAACCGGGATCCGGCCTGCCGCGAGGAGGTCCTGGACGGCGGTGGGGTCCACCTGGACCACGTCGCCCACGAGGCCGACGTCCACCTCCTCGCCGTCGACCACGGCGTTGCGCCGTTCGGCGGCGAGGAGCGCACCGTCCTCGCCGGACATGCCCACGGCGTAGGGTCCGTGCGCGTTGATCAGGCCGACGAGCTCGCGGGACACCTGGCCCGTGAGGACCATCCGGACCACGTCCATGGCCTCGGGCGTGGTGACGCGGAGCCCGCCCTTGAACTCGGAGGCGATGCCCAGGCGGTCCAGCATGGCGTTGATCTGGGGACCTCCGCCGTGCACCACCACGGGGCGCAGGCCGACCTGGCGCAGGAAGACCATGTCCTGGGCGAAGGCCGCCTTCAGCGTGTCGTCGACCATGGCGTTGCCGCCGTACTTGACGACGACGAGCGCGCCGGAGAACTCCTGGAGCCAGGGCAGGGCCTCGAGGAGGACCTCTGCCTTCTGGTCGGGACGTAGGTCCGTGAGCGTGTTGAAACCGGGCTCTGTCATGACGAGTACGCGCTGTTCTCGTGGACGTACGCGTGGCTCAGGTCGTTGGTCCAGATGGTGGCCTCGGCGTCACCCGCGTGCAGGTCGATCTCGACGGTGATGTCGCGGGAGGCCGCCAGGTCCACCGTCTCGGGGGGCTCGTGCGCACCGCCCGCCTTGCAGACCATGACCCCGTTGATGCTGACGTCGAGCTCCAGCGGGTCGAAGGGCGCCACCTCCTCGGGAACGGTGCCCACCTGCGCGAGGACCCGGCCCCAGTTCGGGTCGTTGCCGAACATCGCCGTCTTGAACAGGTTGGACCGCGTCACGGCGCGGCCCACGGCGACGGCTGCCGCCTCGGTGGTCGCGCCCCGGACGGTCACGGCGATGTCGTGGGTGGCGCCCTCGGCGTCCGCGACGAGCTGGCGGGCCAGGTCCGCGCACACGGCCGTGACGGCCTCAGTCAGGGTGGCGGCGTCCGGCGCGACCTCGGAGGCCCCGGAGGCCATGAGGACCACCGTGTCCGAGGTGGACATGCAGCCGTCGGAGTCGACGCGGTCGAACGTGGCACCGGTCGCGGCGCGCAGCGCCGTGTCGGCGTCGGCGGAGTTGACGACGGCGTCGGTGGTCACCACGCAGAGCATGGTGGCGAGGGCCGGCGCCAGCATGCCCGCGCCCTTGGCCATGCCGCCCACGGTGAACGTCCCGGCGGGTGTCTCGACGGTGCGGACCGCGGTCTTGGCGACGGTGTCCGTGGTCATGATGGCCGTCGCGGCGGCCGTGCCCGCCGCGGCGTCAGCGGCGAGGGCGCCGGCGGCGACCGGGATCCCCGCGAGGAGCTTGTCGGCCGCCAGACGGACCCCGATGAGGCCGGTCGACGCCACCAGCACGTCGATCGCCCCCACACCGAGCACCTCGGCGACCTTCTCGGCGGTGGCGTGGACGTCCTGGAACCCGCCCGGCCCGGTGCAGACGTTGGCGCCGCCGGAGTTGAGCACGACTGCACGCGCAGCTCCGTCCTTGACGGCCTGGCGCGACCACATCACGGGCGCACCGACCACACGGTTGCTGGTGAAGACGGCCGCGGCGGTGTGCTGCGGCCCGTCGTTCACCACCAGCGCGAGGTCCGGGTTGCCCGACGCCTTGAGGCCGGCGGTGATCCCGGCCGCCCGGAACCCCTGCGGTGCGGTGACGGTCACGGAGCCACTCCTTCGATCACGAGGCCGGCGGTCTCCCGCAGGCCGAGGGCGAGGTTCATCGACTGCACGGCTGCGCCGGCGGTGCCCTTGACGAGGTTGTCGATCGCGGTGACGGTGACCACCCGCCCGGCTGCCGCGTCGACCGCGACCTGGACCAGAGCCGTGTTGGCTCCGAGGGTCATCGCGGTGCTGGGCCACTGGCCCTCGGGCAGGAGGTGCACGAACGGCTCGTCCGCGTAAGCGGCCGCCCAGGCGCCGCGCACCTGGGCGGCGTCGGCGCCCGGCGCGAGCCGTGCCGTGGCGGTGGCCAGGATGCCGCGCGCCATGGGCACCAGCGTGGGCGTGAAGCTGAGCCCCACGTGCGCGGCGCCGGCGGCGCGCAGGTTCTGGACGATCTCGGGGACGTGGCGGTGGGCGCCGCCCACCGCGTAGGGCTGGGCAGAGCCGAGCCCCTCGCTGGCCAGCAGGTGCGGCTTGAGCGCCTTGCCTGCGCCGGAGTAGCCGTTGGCGAGCACCGCCACCACGTCGGAGGCCTCGACCACCCCGGCTGCGACGCCCGGCTGCAGGCCCAGCGTCACGGCGGTGACGTTGCAGCCCGGGACGGCGACCCGTGTGGCCCCGGCAAGACGGTCACGCTGGCGGGTGCCGTCGGCCCGGATCAGCTCCGGCAGGCCGTACGGCCAGGTGCCGGCGTGGGCGCTGCCGTAGAAGGCCTCCCAGTCGGCGGCGGACTCGAGGCGGTGGTCGGCGCCGAGGTCCAGCACCAGCACGTCGTCGGGCAGCTGGGCCGCGAGCTCGCCCGACGCGCCGTGCGGGAGGGCGAGCACCACGACGTCGTGCCCCTTGAGCGCCTGCGCGGTGGTGGGCTCGATGACGCGGTGCGCCAGGCTGCGCAGGTGGGGCTGGTGCTCGCCGAGCATGGCGCCCGCGCTCGAGTGGCCGGTGACGGCCCCGATCTCGACGAAGGGGTGCGCGGCGAGAAGGCGCAGGGTCTCCCCGCCCGCGTAGCCGGACGCGCCCGCCACGGCCACCCTGATGAGCTGGCTGCTGGTCATATGCAGCATCATACATACATATGCAGTCGACGCCTAGCCTCTTCGGACCTGCGGCGATGCTCCGGACGCGCCTAGGGTGGGCCTATGCGTGCAGTCGTGGCCCGCGAGGCGGGCGGCCCTGAGGTCCTGGCGGTCGACGAGGTTCCGGAGCCTTCGCCCGGTCCCGGCCAGCTGCTCGTCCGCGTCGCCGCGGCGGGCGTCAACTTCATCGACACCTACCGTCGCAGCGGCATCTACCCCATGGAGTACCCGCACGTCGTGGGAGTCGAGGGTGCCGGAGTGGTCGAGGCGGTCGGCGAGGGCGTCACACGCTTCGTGGCAGGAGACCCGGTCGCCTGGAACGAGGCGCCGGGCTCGTACGCCGAGCTGGCGCTGGTGCCCGACGAGAACGCGGTCCGCGTCCCGGACGGACTGCCCCTCGAGACCGCCGCAGCCCTCCCTCTGCAGGGCATGACAGCCCACTACCTCGTGACCTCCACGTTTGCCGTGGGCCCCGGGCACGACATCCTGCTGCACGCGGGCGCGGGGGGCGTGGGCCTGCTTGCGACCCAGCTCGCCGTAGCGCGGGGCGCCCGCGTCCTCACAACAGTGTCCAGCGAGGAGAAGGCCGCGCTCTCGCGCGCCGCAGGCGCCGCCCACACCATCGACTACGCGGTCATGGGCGACGTCACGACCGACCTCCCGGCCACCGTCCGCGACCTCACCGACGGACAGGGCGTGCACGTCGCGTACGACGGCGTGGGCCGCGCCACCTTCGACGCCTCGCTCGCCTCGCTGCGCACCCGCGGCATGCTCGTGCTGTTCGGCGGCGCGTCCGGCCAGGTGCCGCTGTTCGACGCCCAGCGGCTGAACCGCGGGGGCTCGCTCTTCCTCACCCGGCCGACGCTCGCCCACTACCTGCTGACGCGTGAGGAGCTCGAGTGGCGCGCGGCCGAGGTGCTGGGCGCGGCGGCCGCCGGAACGCTGGACGTCCGCGTCGGCACCACGCTCCCGCTCGCCGACGCCGCCGAGGCCCACCGCGCGCTCGAGGGGCGCCGGACCACGGGCAAGGTGCTGCTCGTCCCCTGATCCGATGTATCTTGACGTCGAGATACTCGACACCGAGATACCACGAGAGGGCTCCCCATGGCCGACTGGTCCCCCGCCGCCTACCTCCAGTTCACCGACGAACGCTCCCGCCCGTTCGCCGACCTCCTCGCGCACGTCCCCGGCGAGCCCGCCACCGTCGTGGACCTCGGCTCGGGCCCCGGCCACCTCACCGAGCACCTCCGCCGGCGCTGGCCCCAGGCCCAGGTCGTGGGCGTGGACGCCTCCCCCGCCATGGTCGAGCGCGCCCGCGCCGCCGACCCCGGAACCCGATACCTGCTCGGCGACCTCCGCGACTACGCCCGCGGAACGCTCGGCGACGACGACGGTCCCGTCACCGGCGCCGACCTCGTCATCAGCAACGCCACTCTCCAGTGGGTCCCCGGCCACCGCGACCTCCTCCCCGCGCTCGCGGGAACCGCCGCCCAGACCTTCGCCTTCCAGGTGCCCGGCAACCACGACGCGCCCAGCCACCGGCTGCTGCGGGAGGTCGCCGCACGCGAGCCGTACGCGGCGGTCGTCGGTACGGTGGCCCGCCGCGGCAGCGGCGACCCCGCGGACTACCTCGACGACCTCGCGCGGCCCGGCTGGACCGTCGACGCCTGGGAGACCACCTACCTGCACGTCCTCCACGGCGAGGACCCGGTGCTGCGCTGGATCTCCGCCACGGGCGCCCAGCCGACGCTCGCCGCGCTCGAAGCCGCGGACCCAGTCCTCAGGACCCGGTTCGAGGCTGACCTGGGTGCCGCCCTGCGCGACGCCTACCCCAGCCACGAGTACGGCACGCCGCTCGCGTTCCGCCGGGTGTTCGTCGTCGCCTCCCGCAACTAGTCTGGCAATCATGTCGAACCGATCCGTCCGCATCGCCGTCCAGCTCCAGCCGCAGCACGCCGACTACTCGCAGATCCGCGACGCCGTGCTCCGCGCCGAGGACATGGGCGTGGACGTCATCTTCAACTGGGACCACTTCTTCCCGCTGTCGGGCGACCCCGACGGCAAGCACTTCGAGTGCTGGACCATGCTCGGCGCCTGGGCCGAGCAGACCGAGCGCGTCGAGATCGGCGCCCTCGTCACGTGCAACAGCTACCGCAACCCCGAGCTGCTCGCCGACATGGCGCGCACCGTGGACCACATCTCGAACGGCCGCCTGATCCTCGGGATCGGTGCGGGCTGGTTCGAGAAGGACTACGACCAGTTCGGCTACGAGTTCGGTACCGCAGGCTCGCGCATCGCCGAGCTCGCCGAGGCGATGCCGCGCATCACGAAGCGTCTCGCCGAGGGCAACCCGGCCCCCACGCGGCAGATCCCGGTCATGATCGGCGGCGGCGGCGAGAAGAAGACCCTCCGCATCGTGGCCGAGCACGCCGACATCTGGCACTCGTTCGCCGACCTCGACACCCTGTCGCGCAAGTCGGCGATCCTCGACGAGCACGGCGCCGCCGTGGGTCGCGACACCGCGACGCTGGTGGAGCGGTCCGTCGCCGCCCAGGGCGACCCGGCCGAGTCCGGCGAGGCCCTGCTCGCCGCAGGCGCCACCCTCTTCACCGTGGGCGTGAGCGGCCCGGACTACGACCTCTCCACGCTCAAGACGTGGATCGACTGGCGCGACGCCCGCGCCTGACCTGACGGTGCCCGACGCCGGCCGGGGGGGGGCCCCCCCGCGGGGGCCCCCCCCGCGGGGGGGGCGCCCCCCCCCCCCCCCGGGGGGCCCGCGGCACCCGCCCACC